>NZ_MJYC01000065.1:0-20642 GCF_001763115.1 Campylobacter sp. BCW_4323
ATACCAATTTTTACTAGCCTTAATAAATTCTTCTCCTAATTTATAAGTAAAACATTCTTTTTCTTTTAAAGCTTCATTATAATCAGGATAAGTTTCTAAAGGTGGTAAAGCTAAATTTGGATTTTTCTTTACTTTAAATTTATAAGCCTTTTGTTCTTGTTTATGTGAAATAACAATGCTTAATATTATAAAAGGTAAAGATAAAAAACCGAATACACTTTTAGAATTTAAAATCAAAGCTTGTCCTAGTTTATAAGAAAGTTGGTTTTGAATACGAGTTCTGGCTGTGCCGTGTTGGGTTTGGAAATTTAGTGTTTTATTTAAATTATGAATTTGATTAGTTTGTTGTGAAATTATATTATTTTGAGAATTTATTTCTTTATTTTTTTTAAATTGCGATAATCTAAGTTTTTCTATCTCTTTATTTTTTAGAAATAATTTTTCTTTGTACATACTTAATAAGAATTGCACATCCAAATTCTTATAAATAGATTCTTTATATTCTAAATCATAATCAAATAATGCAAAATCTTCCTTATAAAGCTCTGCTATTATGTTGTATGTTTTTTCATTGTAATAATTTGAGAAAATTTCATGCTCGCTTGAATTTGAATGAATTAAATTTCTATCAAAATTTAATTCATTTTTAACTATTTTAAAATCATTATTTATATTTTCTAATTTACCTATAAAATTAACTAAAATATTTTTATTTTCATCGCAGATAAATTTATATTGTGGAGTAAAATGTTGCCAAGATAGAATTTTATCTTTTATATTTTTATTTTTTAAAGCTAAAACAAATTGTTCAAAAGTATCAAAGTCTTTTAAATTTTCATTCGCCCAATTTTTATCATAATCATTTCCACCGCCTTTTTTAAGATAATGGAATGCAGAAACCATTCTGTCAAAAGGATTTCTTACAAAAGCAAAAGAAAAATAACTTTCAAATTTGTTTTTATCTTGATTGATATAGTCTAATGCTCTTACATGTCCAACAAGCCATTTGTCTGTTTCAAAAACGACTCTTTCTATACTTGTTCCAGCAACTTTTGGTACATGGATAAAGATACAACCATATTTATCGTGATAATCTTTAAACAATATTTTAACTCCGTCAAATAAGAAATTTTTAAAATTTTATTATGCAAAAAACTTTTTTACTCAAATATTTTTATTTTCTACATAAATTTTTTCAAGTATCAATATATCCATTTTCTCTAAGATAGTTTAAGATTATATCTATATTTTCATTAAGTTTGGCTTTGGAATTTTGCAAATGAATTTCAGGATTTTGAGGTTTTTCATAAGGGCTGTCTATACCTGTGAAATTTTTTATTTCTCCATTTCTTGCCTTTTTGTAAAGTCCTTTAGGATCTCTTTTTTCACAGAGTTCTAAAGGTGTATCTACAAAAATTTCTATAAATTCATCTTTTTTTACCAAAGATCTTGCTAAAGCTCTATCACTTCTAAAGGGTGAGATAAAAGCGCTTAGTATAATCAAACCACTGTCAACAAAAAGTTTGCAAAGTTCTGCTATGCGTCTTATGTTTTCCACTCTTGAGTTTTCATCAAAGCCTAAGTCTTTATTTAAACCCATGCGAATATTATCCCCATCAAGCAAATAAGTATGAAAACCAAGCTCGTGTAATTTCTGTTCTAAAGCATTGGCAATGGTTGATTTTCCACTTGCACTAAGTCCTGTTAGCCAAAGTACACAAGGTTTTTGATTTTTAAGTTTTGATCTTTGTTCTTTGGTGATATTTGTATTATGCCAAGTAAGATTTTTATCCATAAATATCCTAAAAATTAAAGATTAAAGGTACGCCTATGAGAATTATAGCACTATACATGATAGAAACAATGGCGCCTATTTTTATAAAATCTGTCATTTTGTAATCACAAAGCGAGCTAACCATTAAATGAGTTTGGTATCCATGTGGTATCATAAACCCAGCACTAGCCCCATAAGCTACAGCAAAGATGAAAGGCAAAGGATTTACTCCCAAGGCTTGAGCTGTGGCAAAACCTATGGGGAAAGCTAAGGCTGCAGCAGCGTTATTGGTAATAAATTCGGTTAAAAGTAGGGTTAAAAGATAAACTCCTATAAAACTTCCATAAACTCCATAATGTCCAAAAAAACCTGTGATAAGTTGAGCTAAATCTTTGGCAAGTCCGCTATCTACAAGTACTTTAGTAATTGCTAAAGAAGAGCCTACTATGATAAAAATATCAAAAGGAAAACGCCTTTTTATTTCATCAAGCTTGATAAATTTGCAAAGTAGTAAAAAGCCTAAACAAATAAGCAAAGCTTTGGTAAAAGAGATAAAATTTAAAGCCGAAAAAACAATAACACTTAAAAAAGCCATTATGGTCATTAAGCTTTTTTTAGCATCAAGTTTTTCGTTTTGTTTGATATTTGAAAGTAAATAAAAATTTTTAGCTAAATTATCCCTTAGGATAAAATCTTTACCCACAGCTAAAATCATTCTATCTCCAGCTTGCAAAACACTTTCGCCAATTTTTTTGATATGCACATCTCCTCTTTGTAAAGAAATAATAGCTGCGTCAAATTTAGATCTAAAATTAGCTTCTTTTACGCTTTTTCCAATTAAATTAGAAGTTGGAGAAATGATTGCATCGATAAATTTACTTTCTTTCAACTCATAACCATCTGCAAGTTTTAAGCCATCAAATTTATTTAGAGTTTCAAGTTGTGAAATATCTCCACTAAATATAAGTGTATCTTTTGCATTTATGATTTCATTATGTGAAACGGGAGTGATGCTTTGATTGTTTCTTTGAATTTCTACTAAAAATAAAAACTCTAAATTTCTAAGTTTGTTCTCTTCTATGCTTTTGCCTATTAAAGAGCTATTTTCTAAAACTTTTAAAGCGATTAAATGTTCTTTTATATTTTTATCTTTATTTTCATAATGAGGCAATAATTTACTAAAAATCATCAAAACCAAAATCATTCCTATGCTTAAAGCTATACCTATATAAAAAAAATCAAACATTTTAAGACTCGGTAGCCCATTTTGTACCACAAAGGAATTGATGATTAAATTTGTAGAAGTTCCCACAAGAGTGATAACACCACCTACTATGGCAAAATAAGAAAGAGGGATTAAAAGCTTTGAAGGAGCTTGAAATTTATTGTTTTTTACTATACCCATAAAGCTTGCTACTACTGCGGTATTGTTTAAAAAGGCTGAAACCGCACAAGTAATTACACCTAATCTCAAAAGAGAAAGATTATAGTTCTTTCCTATGATAAATTTACTTGCCCATTCTATAATGATAGTTTTTTCAACAGCGATAGAAACTAGAAGTAGTAACATGAGTGAAATTAAAGAATCATTTGTATAAGAACTTATCCAAGTTTTAAAATCAAGATAACCTAAAGCGTAGTAAAATCCTGCCAAACTTCCAAATAAAACAGCAGGCTTTATTTTGTTGCGTATGAGCAATATAAGTAGAATTAAAAGCGTGATACCTACTATGATTTTCATATTTTTCTACACCCCCATTCCGGATAGTTTTTTCTTATAAAAGCGTTAAGTTCTATTTCAGCTTGAGTGTAAATTCTTTGGCTTTGCTGTGAATTTAAAATTTTTATTATCATACCTGCGGCCAAGGTTTCATTGCTATATTTATCGATGATAATAAATGATCCTAAGGTTTTATTATCTTTATACTCTTTAAGTGCTAAATTTTTATCTAGTTTTAAAGTGCAATTTGCAATATCATTAAGTATTAAATTTGAGGCATTTTCTTCTTTAAAAGTATTGATATCTTTTTTATAGTTAATATTTTCAAATTTAACATTGCAAAGATTATGAGCTCTTTTTATAAGATAATTTTCATTAAGATCTAATTGTTTTTGACTCATCCATATAATCATAGATTCAAAAGCATTGCTCATTTTAAGATCATGGTTGATAGATGCTAAAATATCGCCTCTAGAAATATCGATTTCATCTTCTAAACATAAACTTACGGCCATATTAACACAAGCTTCATTTTGACTTGGAATGATTTCATTTTTATCTAAAGTTCTTAAATCTTTAATATCATTTGTAATGATACTTTTAATTTTAGATTTTTGCATAGAAGGCAAGACTATAACTTCATCTTGTAATTTTACATAACCACTTGCTATATTTCCGCAAAAACTACGAAAATTTAAATGTGGGCGATTAACATACTGCACGGGCATGATAAAATCATTTTGAATGATTTTATTTATTTTAATTTCATCTAAAAGTGTAAGTAGAGTTTCGCCTTTATACCAAGATAAATTTCTACTTTTTTGAGTGATATTTTCACCATTTAAAGCACAAATGGGAATAAAATGTGTTTGGATATCTTCTTGCAAATAAGAGATGATTTTTTCATAATCTTTACAAATATCATTGAAGATTTTTTCTTCGTAAGAAACTAGATCCATTTTGTTAATGGCAATGATAAAATTTTTAATACCAAGTAAGCTCACTATATAAGAATGCCTTTTAGTTTGCTTTAAAACCCCTTTTCTTGCATCAATTAAAATAATAGCAATATCTGCTGTGCTTGCTCCTGTTGTCATGTTTCTAGTGTATTGTTCATGCCCTGGTGTATCAGCTATAATAAATTTGCGTTTATTACTGGTAAAAAATCTATAAGCCACATCTATAGTAATGCCTTGTTCTCTTTCGCTTGCAAGCCCATCTACCAAAAGTGCAAAATCAAGTTTATCTCCGGCATTTCCCATTTTTTTACTATCTTTTTCTAAGGTGCTTATTTGATCACTAAAAAGAGCTTTAGTATCATAAAGCAATCTTCCTATAAGAGTAGATTTTCCATCATCAACGCTACCACAAGTGATAAAACGACAAAGTTCTTTATTTTCATGTTCTTTTAGATAATTTTCTACACTTCGCATTAAAAATATCCTTGTTGTTTTTTCTTTTCCATGCTAGCTTCTTCATCACTATCTATAAGTCTTCCCTGTCTTTCACTGGTTGTAGCTAGAAGTAGTTCTTCTATGATATCTAAAACACTTGTGGCATTTGAATTTATGGCTCCAGTTAGAGGATAGCAACCCAAAGTTCTAAATCTTACCATTTCTTCTTTAGCATTTTTTGCTAAATCTTTTGGCATTCTATCATCATCAACTAAAATTTTTATTCCCATGTATTCAACTATAGGTCTTTTTTTGGCAAGATAAAGACTTGGTATAGGAATATTTTCAAGGTATATATACTGCCAAATATCAAGTTCAGTCCAATTGCTCAGCGGAAAAACTCTTATGGATTCTCCTTTTTTATGGCGTCCATTATATAAATTCCAAAGTTCTGGGCGTTGATTTTTAGGATCCCAAGTGTGATTTTCATCACGGAAGGAATAAATTCTCTCTTTTGCTCGCGATTTTTCCTCATCGCGTCTAGCTCCTCCAAAAACAGCATCAAATTGGTATAAATCAAGCATTTGCTTTAAAGCTTGAGTTTTCATGATATCTGTATGCATATTTGAGCCATGTATAAAAGGGGATATATTTATTTCTTTGCCTTTTGGATTAGTATAAACGATAAGTTCCATACCGAGTTCTTTAGCTCTTTTATCACGAAATTCTATCATTTCTTTAAATTTCCAAGTCGTATCTACATGCACTAAAGGCAAAGGAGGAGTGGCTGGATAAAAAGCTTTTTGTAAAAGATGAAGCATCACTGAACTATCTTTACCTATGCTATAAAGCATAGCTGGCTTTTCAAATTCAGATATTACTTCACGCATGATGAAAATAGACTCACTTTCAAGTTGTCTTAGATGGGTAAGATTGAAAGTCATTTTAATCCTTTTATCATTCTGCTTTTAAAGCAATCAAAACGCCTTCTATCATTTTCTTAATATCCCCATCAAGGATATTATCCACTTGAGAAAAAGCTTCTCCACTGCGATTATCTTTGACTTGCTGATAAGGAAAAAGCACATAAGAGCGGATTTGATGCCCCCAGCCTATCTCGCTTTTTTCTCCAGCATTAGCACTATCTTGTTGTTTCATGAGTTCAAGTTCATAAAGGCGAGATTTTAGCATTTTAAAAGCGGTAGCTTTGTTTTTGTGCTGACTTCTGTCATTTTGGCATTGTACGACTATGCCTGTTGGAAAATGCGTGATTCTCACGGCTGATTCTGTTTTATTAACATGTTGTCCGCCTGCACCACTTGCTCTGTAATAATCTATTCTTATGTCTTTTTCTTCGATTTCAATTTCTATATCATCATCAAGTTCAGGGCTTACCATAACACTTGAAAAGCTTGTATGACGGCGTCCTGCACTATCAAAAGGAGAAGTTCTTACCAAACGATGAATGCCATTTTCAGCCTTTAAATAACCATAAGCATTTTCGCCTTTAACTAAAAAGCTCACATCTTTAAGCCCTGCTTCTTCGCCTTCTTGAAAGTCTAGAGTTTCGACTTTAAAACCTTCTCTTTCGCAAAATCTTAAATACATTCTATAAAGTATGCTTGCCCAGTCATTGCTTTCCGTTCCGCCCGCACCTGGGTGAATGGAAACAATGGCATTTTTACCATCATTTTCTCCGCTTAAAAGCATGGAAATTTCAAGACTTGTGATGGTATCTTCAAGTTTTGGTGCGTCATTAAATAAAGCTTCAAGCGTTTCTGTATCGTTTTCGCTATTGGCCAGATCGAAAAGTTCGCTTGCGTCATTTAGGGCATTAAAAGCATTTTCATAGTTTTTAAGTAGATTGGTGATTTTGGTTTTTTCTTTGCCTATGATCCCTGCTTGTTTGACATCACTCCAAAAAGAAGGAGAATTTTCGAGTTCTTCGATTTCTTTAAGCCTTGTTTGGATATTTTCAGGCTTGATGATGGAGGCTATGTTGCCGACTTTGTTTTTTAAAGTTTTTAAAAGTTCGCTAAATTCGTAGTTATCCATAAAATTTCTTTGCTATAATTATATTTTTAAAATCAAAAATTATATCAAAAGAAAACTTTAATATAGGAAAAAAATGTCAAAACTTTATCTTATGTCTTTAGGTTGTAATAAAAATTTAGTCGATAGTGAGATCATGCTAGGACGCCTTAGTGCTTATGAGCTTTGCGATGAACCAAGCAAAGCCGATGTTTTGATCGTAAATACCTGTGGTTTTATCGATAGTGCAAAAAAAGAAAGCATTAATGCGATTTTGGATTTGCACGAACAAAGAAAAAAAGATTCTCTTTTGGTGGTTACAGGTTGTTTGATGCAGCGTTACCGCGAAGAACTTATGAAAGAACTTCCTGAGGTTGATCTTTTCACAGGTGTGGGTGATTATGAAAGAATCGATGAAATGATACTTAAAAAAACAAATTTATTTTCCAATTCGACTTATTTGCAAAGTGAAAATTCCAAACGTATTATCACAGGTTCAAATTCCCATGCTTTTATAAAAATCGCCGAAGGTTGTAATCAAAAATGCTCTTTTTGTGCCATCCCAAGTTTTAAAGGCAAGTTAAAATCTCGCGAAATAAGTAGCATTGTAGCTGAGCTTAAAGATTTAGCGGCTAGAGGTTATAAGGACTTTTCTTTTATTGCGCAAGATACGAGTTCTTATTTGTTTGATAAGGGTGAAAAAGATGGGCTTATACGCTTAATCGATGAGGTGGAAAAAATCAAAGGCATAAGAGCAGCTAGAATTTTATATCTTTATCCTACGAGTGCGAGCGAAGCTTTGATTAAACGCATTATAGCTTCTGAAATTTTTGTAAATTATTTTGATATGCCTTTGCAGCACATAAGTGATAATATGCTTAAAATCATGAAGCGTGGGGCAAATAGCACAAGACTTAAAGAAATGCTAAATTTAATGAAAAGTGTGCCAAATAGTTTTTTACGCACTGGCTTTATCGTAGGACATCCAGGTGAAAGTGAGGCAGATTTTGAAGAGCTTTGTGAGTTTGTTAAAGATTTTGGTTTTGATAGAGTGAGTGTTTTTGCGTATTCTAAGGAAGAAGATACGGCTGCTTTTGATATGGAGCAAGTGCCTTTTAAAGTGATCAATAAAAGGCTTAAAATCATAGAAAAAATTGTTGATGAAGTGATAGAAAAAAGTTTTGAAAAAGAAGTAGGGCAAAAGCGTTTAGTAGTTTGCACGGGGGAAAGTAGCGAGGGAGAGTTTTTCATCGCAGCTAAAGATCTAAGATGGGATAGAGAGATTGATGGGGAAATTCTTATCAATGAAAGCGAATGTGGAAATTTAGAAATGGGGCAAATTTATGAATGTGAAATTTTACAAAACCTTGATAAAAAGCTCCTTGCTAAGGCTTTAAGAAAAGTAGATGCAAATTAAAGATGAAATTTTATCCCTTTTAAAAAGGGGTAAAAATTTACTTGCTTTTTCTTATGGAAGTGATTCTAGTGCGCTTTTTTATCTTTTAATGCGAGAAAAGATCGACTTTGATCTTGTGATGATAAATTACAAAACTAGAAAAAATAGTGATTTAGAAGAGTTAAAAGCCAAAGAACTTGCTTTGAAATTTCATAAAAAAATTTTCATAAAACACGCTCCTAAATTTCAAAGTAATTTTGAAAAAAAAGCCAGAGATTTTCGCTATGATTTTTTTGAAAAAATTTGTCTTGAGCAAGATTATGATCATCTTATCTTAGCCCATCATTTAAACGATCAATTTGAATGGTTTTTGATGCAACTTTCACGAGGTGCAGGTTTGGCTGAAATTTTAGGTATGCAAGAGTATGAAAAACGCTCAAATTATACACTTTTACGCCCTTTACTCTTTATAAGTAAAGATGAAATTTCATCTTTTTTAAAAGAAAAAGATATTTTTTATTTTCATGATGAAAGTAATGAAAATGAAAAATATTTTAGAAATTATATAAGAAAAAATTTCTCTAATGCCTTTGTGAGTGAATTTCATCAGGGTTTAAAAAGAAGCTTTTCTTATCTTAGTGAAGATAGGAAAAAACTTTATGATTTTGAAAATATCAAAGAAATTCAAGGGCTTCTTATTTGCCCTAAAAATGAAAGCTTGATCGCTAGAGCGGTGAAAATGAAAGGTTTGCTTTTAAGTACGGCACAAAGAAAGGAGCTTTTAAAGGGTGATTGTGTTTTAGGTGGTAAAATAGCACTTGTATATAAAAACGAACAAGCTATTGTTTTTGAGTACGAAACTTGTCAAAAATTACCTAAAAATTTCAAAGAAGAGTGTAGAATAGCTAAAATTCCAAGACTTTTAAGAGCTTATTTATATAATCACAAAATCGATATTTCAAGTCTTAGCTTTTAGTTTTAAAATTCTTTGATAGCCTAAATGTGTGAGAAAAATCACAAAAAACACTTGCAAAAAAAGTCCTAAAAGTGGCACTGATGAGAGTAGATAAAAACAAAGAGTGCTAAATTTAAACTCTAAAGGCGAAAAATCAGAATGAAAATTTTTAAAACTTTCTTTGCCTAAAATCGTGCTTGTAACATCAATCATTAAAAGTTTGTGAAAGAGATAATAAAAAGCAAGATAATATACAAAAATATTGATAAAAGGTAAAAATAAAGCCAAGGTACAAAGTAAAAAAATCCCTATAAATTTTATAAAAATTTTAAAAATTTCAAAGATAGTTTTTAGGGTTGAAACTTCGTTTGTATTATCATAATGGTAATATTTTTGGTTGATTTCTTTAGCGATAAAAGGAGTGAGAAAAGAAGTGATAAAAAGGGCTAAAAAAACCGAAGCAAAAACAACAATAAAACCTGAAAATAAAAAACTTATGATGGTGATTAAAATTTGCACAAAATGAAGGGCATAAAACCACGCCCAAAACGAATCCTCTCCAACGCTAAATAAAGAATTAAAATAATCCAGCAAAGCTGAAAAGCCAAGTATTCCTAAAAAAAGTATCAGTACAAGGCTAAAAATCAAAGGAATTAAGGCAAATTTTAAAAATTTAAGACTTAAAAAATCTTTGATCGCAAGTTTTAAAATATCCAAATTATGCCTTTTTGTAGCATTCTTCTAGTTTTTTATAAATAGTATCAAAATCAAGCTCTTGTTCTAAAATTTGAGCTAAAACTTCATTGTCTTCTTTGCCATTCCAAGTTTTTTTATAGCTGCCATCTTTGTAGCCATTGTTTTGTCTAAAAATATTTAAAACATTTTTTCCTATGTAGGTTTTATAAAGAATTTCAAGATTAAGCCCGCATTTAATAGCTAGGGTAAAATAGGTTGAAAGTAATTCTCCAAGATTAAATCCAAAGCCACTGCATTTGTGGATAATAAGCTCTATATCATTTAAAATACCATAAATATCGCTTTCGCTAGGATATTCTTCTTCTTTGCAAAAATCCTGAAATACACTCACTGAAATCACTTCATTGGCTATAATTTTAAAATCATTTCCATTTTTATCGCGATATTCTTCAAGTAAAAGACTTAAGATAAAATGCCAAATATCGACAATCTCTATACGCACATTTTCCCAATTTGTCGGACTTGAAATGTTTTTCCAATGTTTCCATGCAAAAGAGTCTATAAGTTCTGCACATTCCATATAAATACAGCGTCTCCAACTGATCAGTTTTCCTTCTTTGGTGTAGCCATTTTCCCAATTTAAACCGTTTGTTTCGTCGTTGAGTTTTTGTTGGAGTTTGAGCATATTTTCTAAAATTTCGATATTTATCATTTAAAAACTCCTTGATAATTTTTAATATTATATGATTTAAGCGTAAAGATTTAAACTATCATCTGTCTTATCTTGATTTTCCTTGGCTTTTTCTTGTTGTTTTTCAAGTTGTTTTTTCATTTGTTCTAAAACTTCATCGAGGAGTTTTTTACTATCTTCAAGCATAGAAGCATTGATATCTTTATCATCTGTTTGATTTTGTTTTAGTAAATCACTGAGTTTATTTGTAAAATTATTCATAATAGCATTTTGATGGTTTTCATCATTTGGTGTTGGTAGAACATTTGCCATTTGCATAGCTGATTCTATAATTTCTTTTGGCTTTAACTCTCCGACTTTAGAATTTGCTAAAAAGTCTTTGATCATAGGTTCAACTTCTTTCATAGCATTTTTAATCTCATCAAGATCATTTTGTGTGAGCTTAGAGCCCTCAAAAGTAAAGCTAAAGCCATACTGACGCTTAAGATTAAGAGTCTTGCCTTCTTCATTATTTGCATAACTTACGCTTTGATTGTCATACATAGATAAGGCTAAATGTTTGCCACTTTTTGTTGTATAATCCATCGAAAAACTTTGGTTTTTGCTAGCATCAATTTGCATTTCTTCCCCTTATATTTATAGTTTATAAAATTATAATCGGTTATTTTTAAAAATATTTTAGTATAATTTTTACAATATGGATGAAAGAATTTTAGAATTTATAAAAAATGAGCAGCTTTTATCTTGGGCTATGATTGATAAAAAAGGTGTTTATACAGCTAGTGCTTTTTATGTTTTTGATGAGAAGAATTTAGCTTTTATTATCGCTTCTCATGAAGATACTAAGCATATAAGATTAGCTAGTGAAAATTCAAGTATAGCACTTAATATAGCCAAAGAAAGCAAAATAGCCTTTTTAAAAGGTGTGCAAGCTAAGGCCGAGTTTAAAATTGCAAGCAAGGAGCAAATGAAAATTTATTTTTCTAAATTCCCCTTTGCTAAACTTGATAAAAGTGCAAAAATTTATGCCTTAGAGCTTTTTTGGCTTAAATTTACTAACAATGCTTTAGGACTTAGTAAAAAACTTGAGTTTTGTAAAAAATAAATTTTTATGATTTTGTTTAAAAAAATGAGTTATGATTATAGTTTATGTAAATTGTTAGGTATAGAAAATAAATGTTAAATGTAATTCACGCTTTATTTTTTAGAGAGTTAAAAACTAGATTTGGTGCTAATAGGCATTTGGGTTATCTTTGGGTAGTTGGAGAACCAATGTCAATAACACTTGCTATTACAGTAATTGTTACCATTATAAGAGAATATCATCATCAAGTTATGCCTGAAGGAATTTCTATTTTTATGTTTTTAATTTCAGGTATTATGCCTTATTTTATGTTTAGAAGTATAGTAACTCAGCTTATGAATGGTACTCAGGCAAATTTGGCTCTTTTTGCTTATAAACCTGTAAAGCCTATACATGTATTTATTGCTAGAACTTTGCTTGAATTTTGTATTTATTTTGTGATTTTTATCACTGTGCTTTTTTTTGCAGGATGGTTTTTTAGATTTGATGTATTCCCCGTTCATTTACTCGGAGTTTTATTTTGTATTTTTTTACTTATGTGCTCAGCTTTTGCTTTGGGAATTTGTTTTGCTATTATTTGGCATTTTGTAGAGCCTTTAAGAACTTTATTAGCTTATTTTAGTATAGTGTTTTATTGGAGTTCCGGGATTATATTTCCTACTTGGCTTATGCCAAGACCTTTGCTTGATATATTTTATTATAATCCTTTGCTTCACATAATGGAGCTTTTAAGATTTAATTTTTTTGAGAATTATCCTTTGCAAGATGAATATAGTTATTTTTATGCTATATTTTGGATTTTACTTGTTTTATTTATAGGACTTTTTGTCTATTACTATAACAGACAAGCTTTAACGGCGGCAAAAAAAGAATGATAAAGCTAATCAATCTAACAAAATCCTATCCTTTATTTAGCGGTGGAAGACATTATGTTTTTAAAAATTTTACTTTTGAATTTCCTGAAAATTGTAGTATAGGATTGATGGGGGGCAATGGAGCAGGTAAGTCCACTCTTATGAGACTTTTAAGCGGGGCAGAGCTTCCTGATAGTGGCAAGATAATTACTAATAAAAAATTATCTTGGCCTTTGGGTTTAAACGGAGCTTTTCAAGGTTCTTTAACCGCTAGAGATAATGCTAAATTTGTAGCTAGAGTGTATGGATATAAGGGTAAAAAACTTCAAGAAAAAGTAAAATTCGTAGAAGATTTTGCAGAGCTTGGGAAATTTTTTGATGAACCTATGAAGACTTACTCTTCGGGAATGAGTGCTAGGATAGCTTTTGGACTTAGTATGGCCTTTGATTTTGATTATTATTTGATCGATGAAGCAGGGGCTGTTGGAGACCCTGCTTTTAGAGAAAAAAGTGTGAAATTATATAGAGAAAGATTAAGCAAATCAAAAGTGATTATGGTGTCTCATGATGTAGCTGAAATTAAAGAATGGTGTGATAAAATAATTTATATGAAAAATGGACAAATTGCGGTTTACGATGATGTAGACGAAGGAATAGCTGTATATCAAGGAAAAGCTTAATGGAAGAAAATAAAACTTTATTAGAAAAAATCAAAGATTTAAGCATATTTGATTCTTTTAAAATTGTTTGGTTTATAATGATTTTTGTTGTGATTTATTATACATTGATTGCAGCACCAAGATATGTAAGTACGATGATTTTAGATGTTAGATCAACAAGTGGAGAAAGTGTTCAAACAAGTGGAATTTTGTCTTTGCTTAGTAGTACTTCTACAGCAAACGAAGATTTAAATTATCTAAAAGGTTATATGGAATCAAGTGATATGTTAAAGATTTTGGATGAAAAAATCAAACTTAAAAATCTTTATCAAGAACAACATATAGATTTACCTTTTAAAATTTGGGATTCAAGCTCGATAGAATCTTATCTTAAATACTACCAAGCAAGAGTTAAGGTTCATACGGATGAAACCACTAAACTTTTAAAAGTTGAAGTAGAGGGTTTTACACCTAAATCAGCTCATTTGATTGCTCAAACTATTATGCAAGAAAGCGAAAAGTTTATCAATGAAATCTCTCATAAAGCAGCTAGAGAGCAAATGGCTTTTGCTGAAAATGAAGTACAAAAATACAAAGAACGATATCAAAAAGCACAAAATGATTTGATTGCTTTTCAAAATAAATATGGAGTTTTTGACCCTTTAAAGCAAGCTGAAACTAAAGCAAGTTTGGTTGCACAAATTGAGGCTAATCTAGCTCAAAAAGAAGCTAAACTTTTAACTTTACAAAGCTATATGAATGATGCAGCACCTGAAGTAGTAGCACTTAAAGCAGAAATTGAAGCGATTAAAAAACAGCTTTTAAGGGAAAAATCTAAAATTTCAGCTAACAACTCTTCTCAAAAGCTTAATGATTTGGCTGCTAAATTTCAGGATTTAACTATAGAAGCTACTTTTGCGCAAAAAGCTTATGAAGCAGCTTTAAAAGCTTATGAAAGTGCTAGAATAGAAGCATTAAGAAAAATAAAACAACTTGTTATCATCCAAAGTCCAGATATTCCAGAAAGCGCAAAATATCCCGAAAGAATTTATGATATTTTAACAGCGTTTATTGTATTATCTTTGATTTTTGGGATTGTTAAATTTATTAAAATGATAATAGAGGAGCATAAGTATTAAAATGAAAAAAATATTAATTTTATTTTTTAGCTGTATTTTATGTTTTGGAGCCGTGGATGTTTCACAAATCATTTCAGCAGAGGATCAAGGTTCTACTACAACTAACATAGAACAAAATTTAAGCTCAAATTATGATATAGCAAATAAAGAAAATAATCTTACAAAAATTCATCAAATTTTAGTATTTGGTGCTCATCTTTTTAATGGAAATTTTAAAAATTACAATCAAAGAGTTTATAACCCAGATTACAAGATCGCAGTCGGCGATCAAATCAGTCTTAAAATTTGGGGAGCTGTTGAGTTTTCTCAAGTTTTAGTGGTGGATTCTCAAGGAAATATTTTTATCCCTAAAGTAGGAGCTGTAAATTTACTAGGTGTGAAAAATAGTACTCTTGTAAGTGTTATAAAAGCACGTGTTAATAAAATCTATAAAAGCAATGTTTTTGTTTATGCAGATATGAATGCTTATCAAAATGTCAGCGTTTTTGTAACAGGAAGTGTTAATGCTCCAGGACTTTATCAAGGACTTAGTTCGGATTCAGTGATTCAGTATCTTGATAAAGCAGGGGGTATAAATTTAGAATATGGAAGTTTTAGAGATATTCAAATTTTGCGCAATAACAGCGTGATAAAAAATATCGATTTATATGATTTTTTGTTAAAAGGGCAAATGGATCTTTTTCCTTTTAGAAGTGGAGATGTTATCTTAGTAGGAAATGTTCAAAATTACGCTTTTGTTAATGGTGATGTGCAAAGACCTTTTCGTTTTGAACTTTCAAATGATATTAAAACTTTAGCTGACTTAGCTAGAGTATCAGGTGCTAAACCTATCGTGACTAATGCTATCGTAAAAAGTTATGGTGAAGATCATAAACTTGATGTCAGTGCTTATAATAAAATGCAATTTTCAAAAGTTTTACTTAGAACAGGAGATGAGGTAGAATTTCACCCTGAGTATGTTTCTGAAAATATAACTATAAGTGTAAATGGCGAGCACAATGGTTTAAAAACTTTAGTTGTAGGTAAAGGAACGACTTTAGAAGATATTTTTAAACTAATCAAGGCTAATCCGCAATCAAACATGCAAGCTTTGCAAGTATTTAGAAAAAGTGTAGCTAGAACTCAAAAAGAGCTTATCAATGCTCAGCTTAAAGAGCTCGAAACTCTAGCTTTAACTAGCAGTTCTGTTACAGCTCAAGGCGCAGCTATAAGAGCTCAACAAGCAAAAACGATTTTAGAATTTATCCAAAGAGCTAAGCAAGTGCAACCAAAAGGACAAATTGTCATCGATAATCCAAAGTCTTATAATTCGGTTATTTTAGAAGATGGTGATACTATTAATGTACCAAGTAAGAATAATCTTGTCATAGTTCAAGGCGAGGTTTCTTTACCTGGGGCTTTTGTGTATGATAAAGGAAAAGATTTAAGATAT
The DNA here is from genome assembly GCF_001763115.1 of Campylobacter sp. BCW_4323. Lineage (NCBI taxonomy): Bacteria > Pseudomonadati > Campylobacterota > Epsilonproteobacteria > Campylobacterales > Campylobacteraceae > Campylobacter > Campylobacter sp. BCW_4323. The sequence continues at coordinate 15,826 of NZ_MJYC01000065.1, forward strand.
TATATCAATCTTGCAGGAGGTTATGGAGAAAGAGCGGATACTTCAAAAGTTTTGGTGATACGAAGCAATGGAAAAGCTGAAAAATATCATAGTGGTATAGATATGAAACCAGGTGATTCTGTATTGGTATTGCCAAAAGTGGATAGTGAGAATTTGCAAATTTTTTCAATGTTAACTCAAATTCTTTATCAAATTGCTATCGCAACCAATGTTGTACTTAATCTTTAAGGTTTAAAATAATGAATACTCTTGAAATAGCCAAAGAAGTTTTTGAAAAAGAAGCGCAAGCTATTTTGGATTTGGCTAAAAATTTAGATGCAAATTTTAATCAAGCTGCGAATTTGATGTTAAATACCAAAGGGCGTTGCATAGTCAGTGGAATGGGTAAATCAGGCCATATAGGTGCTAAGATAGCAGCTACTTTAGCAAGCACAGGAACACCAAGCTTTTTCATCCATCCAGGAGAGGCTTTGCATGGAGATCTTGGAATGTTAACTTCCGAAGATGTTTTAATTGCTATTTCAAATTCAGGAGAAACTGAAGAAATTTTAAAAATCATTCCAGCTATAAAAAAGCGTAAAATTCCACTTATAGTAATGTGCGGTAAAAAAAATTCCACCCTTGTAAAGCAAGGAGATATATTTTTAAATATAGCTGTGGAAAAGGAAGCTTGTCCTTTGCAGCTTGCTCCTATGTCTTCGACAACGGCAACTTTGGTTATGGGGGATGCTTTAGCGGCTGCTTTGATGAAGGTAAGAAATTTCAAGCCCGATGATTTTGCCCTTTTTCATCCAGGGGGGAGTTTGGGTCGTAAGCTTTTAACCAAGGTGAAAGATCTTATGGTTTCAAGTAACCTTCCTATAGTGCATCCTGATACCGAATTTAATGATCTTGTTGATGTGATGACCAGTGGAAAACTAGGGCTTTGTGTGGTACTTGAAAATGAAAAATTGGTTGGTATTATCACTGATGGGGATTTACGTCGTGCTTTAAAGACAAGCGATAAACCAAGATTTGATTTTAGGGCCAAAGAAATCATGAGTACAAATCCTAAAGTAGTCGATGCTGATGCTATGGCAAGTGAAGCAGAGGAGATCATGTTAAAACATAAAATCAAAGAAATTATAGTAGGAAAAGAAGAAAAAGTTGTAGGTATTATCCAGCTTTATGCCATAGGAAATGTTTAATGCCTCTTTTATCTGTTATTATTCCTTTTGGATTAAGTAAAGAACGTGATTACATAGAAGAAAGAGTTCTTCAAAAAGCTAAATTTTTTCAAAGTGATGAGAATGTAGAGTTTATTTTCGTTGAAGGATATTCATCTTTGAAAAACAATTTAAAACAAATCATAGAAAATAGTGGTCATATTTATTTAAAAGATAAAGACCAAAAAGATTATTTTTCCCAGGGAAAATGTAGAAATTTAGGCGCTGTTTATGCAAATTCTAAAGTTATAATGTTTTTAGATGTTGATTGTTATATTAGTTTATTATCTTTAGAAAAAATTTTAAATCTTATTAAAGTTAAAAATATTGCTCAAAATATCAATGAATTATTGGTTTTACCTGTAGTGTATTTAAGTCAAAGTGGTAGTGAGAAAATTTATAAAGAGGACAAATACTTATGGGATGAAATTATCAAACATGATTTAATCACTGGAAAAAGAAAATTGATTAAATATTTTTCTCTTATTTCAAGTTCCATTATCGTAAATAGATATAAATTTTTAGTATTAGGGGGTAATAATCATAATTTTATAGGCCATAGTTATGAGGATCATGATTTTTTTGCAAGATTACTTTTTTGTACAACAAATTTTTCAAACACTCCAAAAGCATTGTGTTATGATGAGGGAACTTGGAATATAAGAAAATTTAAAGGTTTTAGAGCATGGTTCTCTTTGTTTGGGTATGAAATGAGTTTTCATGGAATTTATATGTATCATTTTTATCATGAAGAGCCTAATCAAAATAATTATATGTCTTATAGGCATAAAAATCATAAAATATTTTATAAGAATTTGGCCAATTTAAAAAATTATCAAATTAAACCATTGCTTGATAAAGATGCTTTAAAAAATAATATTTTATTGCTTTGTTCTAAGGAAAAATTAATATTAAATTCTTTACATAGCGCTCTTGTATATATAGGCAATGTAATAAGTAAAAATGAAAACTATTTTTTTGAAGATGAAAAATTTAATCAAGATAAATTGCTAGATTTTTTAAAGCAAAATAACATAAACAAGATTTTATTTCCAAATCCTTATGGAAATGAAAGAAGATTAAAAATATATAAATTTGCAAAATCAGAAAATATTGATTTTGTATGTTTTGACAGAGGAGCATTACCTGATAGTTGGTTTTTTGATACCAATGGTTTTAATTATGATTCAAATTTATATAATGAAGAAAATTGGAATAAAGTTTTAAGTAAATCTCAAATTTTAGAATGTAAAGAATATATCAATAGTATTATAGATGGAAATAATTTTTTAGAAAAGCAAGGAAAAAGAAATTTTAACTATTTGAAAGATAAATTTTTTGTTAACGATAAAAAGATAGTTTTTGTTCCGTTACAAGTTGAAAGCGATACTGTTATAAAATATTTTACATATAAACCTTTTGATTGGAGTGGTTTTTTAGATATAATAAATGATACGGCTTTTAAATTAAGACAAACTCATATTTTTTTAGTGAAAAAGCATCCTCTTAGCTTAAAAATAGCGAAATCTAAGTATAAGAATTTAAATTTTATTTCAAATAAGACAAATATTATCGATGCAATTAGTTTGTGTGATGTGGTGGTTACGTTGAATTCGGGTGTTGGGCTTTATGCTATGATAATGAATAAGCCTTGTATAAATTGTGCTAATGCATTTTATAACTTTCAAGGTTTAAATTTTCAAGCTCATAACAGCGATGAACTTTTGAGATTTTTGGTTTCAGATTTGAAAATTGATTATAATAAAGTTTTAAAATTTATATGGTATCTAAAAAATAATTTTTATAGTTTTGGAAAATCTTATTATAAAAAAAGTTTTAACAATGGTAGATTCTATAATAAAGTTTATAAGATAGATTTTTATAAAATAGTTTTAGAAAATCAATGTTTTTTAGATGTTAAAAATATTGATAAAGTTTCATATAATTTTCAATCTTTAATTTACACACCTTATAAGTTTGAATTATATAGCAAAAATATTTTTATAAAATTATTTGATCTATTGATTCCTGATTGGGTTAAATCTAAAATATCTCATTTTAGATTTTATAGAATATTAAAGAAAATATTATATACTAAAAAATAATTTTTTTTATTCAGGATATTATAAGTATGAATATAACTGTTGTTGGTATAGGGTATGTTGGACTCGCAAATGCTTTGTTGCTATCTGAAAAACACCGAGTTGTTATTACAGATATTGATAAAAATAAAGTTGATTTAGTAAATTCTAAACAATCACCCATAAAAGATAAATTAATAGAAGAATATTTTAAGAAAGAAAGTATAAATCTTATTGCAACTTTAAATAAGAAATATGCTTTTGAAAATGCAGAGTATATTATTATAGCAACACCGACTAATTATGATTCAAAAAATGACTATTTTGATACTTCTAGTATTGAAAGTGTTGTTAGTGAAATTTTGCAATATAATACCTCAGCTATTATTATTGTAAAAAGCACTATTCCAATTGGTTATATTGATAATTTAAAATATAAATTTCATACAAATAATATAATTTTTTCTCCTGAATTTTTAAGAGAAGGTAGTGCATTGTACGATAGTTTGTATCCTAGTAGAATTGTTATAGGTGAAAAAAGTGCTAGAGCTGAAGCAGTAGCTCGATTATTTACAGATTCTTGTTTGAAAAATGATGTAAAAGTATTATTTACAGGATCTCAAGAAGCTGAAAGTATTAAACTTTTTGCTAATACATATTTAGCAATGAGAATTGGATTTTTTAATGAATTGGATACATACGCTAGGGTTAACAAATTGAATACCGAAGAAATTATTAGCGGAGTAAGTGCTGATCTGAGAATTGGTGATTATTATAATAATCCAAGTTTTGGGTATGGGGGATATTGTTTACCAAAAGATACTAAGCAACTTTTAGCTAATTTTTTAAAAAGTTCAACACCTAATATCCTAATAGAATCTATTGTTAAAACTAATGAAATAAGAAAAAAATATATTGCGGATTTAATCCTCTCAAAATCTAAAAAAACAATAGGGATATATAGGTTGTTAATGAAAAAAGATTCAGATAATTTTAGAAATTCTGTTGTATTGGATTTGATCGATTATTTAAAAGAATATAATAAAAATATAATCATTTATGAGCCATTTTTAGATACAGCCTCTTTTGGTACATGTTTTGTTGAAAAAAAATTATCTATATTTATACAAAATTCTGATTTAATAGTTGCAAATCGAGTTGATGATAATATATTGCAATATAAATATAAAGTTTTTACAACAGATATTTTCAAAAGTGATGTGTAGTTAATATTAAGGAAAAAACAATGAAAACCGTAGGTGTAGTTATCCCAATCTATAATGTGGAAAAATATTTAAAAGAATGTTTAGATAGTGTTGTTAATCAAACTTATAAAAATTTACAAGTTGTACTTGTAAATGATGGAAGTACTGATGAAAACTCACTCAATATAGCAAAAGAATATACTTTAAAAGATGAAAGATTTATACTTTTTGATAAGGAAAACGGGGGACAAAGTACAGCAAGAAATGTTGGCATAGAATTCTTTAGTAAAGAATATGATTTTAAAAATATTACCCAAGAATTAAAA